>NZ_JAGPYZ010000028.1:0-562 GCF_024454055.1 Corynebacterium sp. CCUG 70398 | reverse complement strand
CTGATGTCCCGGATTGTCGTCCTGATCTGGTCAATCGTGACTTCACCGCGTCAGCGCCGCACCGGCTGTGGGTCGCTGACATCACCTACGTGCGTACCCTGTCGGGGTTTGCGTACACCGCGTTCATCACCGATGCGTACTCCCGCAAGATTGTCGGGGTTGCCACCAGGGCGAGCATGCGCACCGATGAGCTGCCTCTTGAGGCTTTTGAGCATGCTGTTTATCACGCAGGTGATCTCCGTGCTGAAGGACTTGTCCACCACAGCGATCGCGGCTCGCAGTACGTGTCCATTCGTTACAGTGAGGCGCTTGCTCAAGCTGGGATCGATCCGTCCGTTGGCACCGTCGGCGATTCCTACGACAACGCGTTGGCGGAAACGGTCAACGGTCTCTACAAGACCGAGCTGATCTATCCCCACCGGCCGTGGGCGTCGGTTGGGGAAGTCGAGATCGCGACCCTTCGCTGGGTGTACTGGTGGAACAACCACCGCCTGCACGAGTCATTGGGATACATCACCCCACAAGAGATGGAAGACGCCTACTATCAACAATCACACGCCCA
>NZ_JAGPYZ010000027.1:0-616 GCF_024454055.1 Corynebacterium sp. CCUG 70398 | reverse complement strand
GACCAAGATCACCAACCTGGACCAAGCCAGGGAATGGACACTGCGCCTGCACGACTTCGGCCAGGTCTTCAAGGCTTTCCTGGACGAGAAAACTCCGGTGTCCAAAGAACGCCGCACCCTTAACCACCAGTGGGAATGGACCCACATCCGAGTGCGCAAGGCGTATCACTCGCTTCTGTACTTATCGCGCAGCAACTGGCTGTTCACCTACCTGCAACCGCCGCCAGAAGCGCTCGAACCTAACCGGTGGGCAGCGACCACCAACAGTCTTGAAGGCGGTGTCAACGCCCAACTCAAACGCATCGCTGACGCCCACCGCGGTAGATCAGGAGAGCGGCAGCGCAAGATGCTCGAGTGGTACCTGCACTCGAAAACGCATCTGCCTGACGACCCGTTAAAGATCGCCAGGCAGTGCGGTTACGGACAAGATCAACTCGCCAAAGTTCCCGACCTTGTCTCAGAAGACCGAAACAAAGCCGACCACCAAACAGGCCGACCAGCCTTCTACGACAACGCTATCCCAACCGACTACGAACACTCGATAGGAATCAGAAAAGGGCCCCTCAAATAACAGAAAGTGTGCCCAACCCGCGACACGCCGACCAGACACACATTT
>NZ_JAGPYZ010000026.1:0-619 GCF_024454055.1 Corynebacterium sp. CCUG 70398 | reverse complement strand
GCGAGAAGCTCGGCGTCTCGGCGCACACGCTCAACAACTGGTTGAAACCTGTCAAAGCGTCCCCCGACGTTCAGCGGGGCACTGGCGAGTCGGTCGACGACGAACTGAAGCGTCTGCGGCAAGAGAACAAAGAGCTGCGCAGGGCAAACGAGATCTTGAAGACCGCGTCAGCTTTTTTCGCAGCGGAACTCGACCGTCCCACCAGAAGATGATCGAATACATCGACACGTATCGTGATCGCTTCGGGGTCGAGGCCATCTGTCGCACGTTAAGGCAGACAGAATGTGGGTTTATCACCTCTCGTGGCTACCGAGCAGCGAAAACACGAGCCCCGTCGGCCAGGAGCTTGTCAGACGCGCTGCTTATCCCCGAATTGGTGAAAGTCTTCGAGGACAACTTCAGCGTGTACGGGGTACGCAAGATGTGGAAGGCTATGCAGCGCGCCGGCTGGGACATCGGTCGTGATCAGACCGCACGGTTGATGAAACTCGCCGGCATCCAAGGCCGCAGAAGGGGCCGCACTCCGATCACAACGCTTCGGGCTGATGTCCCGGATTGTCGTCCTGATCTGGTCAATCGTGACTTCACCGCGTCAGCGCCGCACCGGCTGTGGGTCGCT
>NZ_JAGPYZ010000025.1:0-703 GCF_024454055.1 Corynebacterium sp. CCUG 70398 | reverse complement strand
GTGTGAGGCGTGATGCGTAGCCCGTATGGGGTGATGGTGGTGATCCTATGCTGTCGAGAAAAGCCTCTAGCGATGTGTGTGTACGGCCCGTACCCGAAACCGACACAGGTAGTCAGGTAGAAAATACTCAGGCGGTCGGGTGAACTGTGGTTAAGGAACTCGGCAAATTGCCCCCGTAACTTCGGGAGAAGGGGGGCCATGACTGGTGAGCGCACCATGCGTGTGTGAGCTGGTTGTGGTCGCAGAGAAGAGAGGGAAGCGACTGTTTATCAAAAACACAGGTCCGTGCGAAGACGGTCAAGTTGATGTATACGGACTGACGCCTGCCCGGTGCTGGAAGGTTAAGAGGACCTGTTAGACCCTTTGTGGTCGAAGCGGAGAATTTAAGCCCCAGTAAACGGCGGTGGTAACTATAACCATCCTAAGGTAGCGAAATTCCTTGTCGGGTAAGTTCCGACCTGCACGAATGGCGTAACGACTTCCCTGCTGTCTCAACCACAGGCCCGGTGAAATTGCACTACGAGTAAAGATGCTCGTTACGCGCGGCAGGACGAAAAGACCCCGGGACCTTCACTATAGCTTGGTATTGGTGTTTACTGCGGTTTGTGTAGCATAGGTGGGAGACTTAGAAGCGTTCACGCTAGTGGGTGTGGAGTCGGCAAGTGAAATACCACTCTGACCGTAGTGGATGTCTTAACCTTGG
>NZ_JAGPYZ010000023.1:0-926 GCF_024454055.1 Corynebacterium sp. CCUG 70398 | reverse complement strand
TGCAGAGCTCTGCGTCGCTGCTCCTTGGTGTATGAGCGGTTCATGATGGAATCCTCCAAGATTCCGTCCGCATCCCCGAATGTGTGTCTGATTTTCAGTGTATCTGCTGATCAGGCTGTGTAAATCGGGCTTGAATAAGGTTCTGGGCCTTATTCGGGCCTGTTTTTCGTTCAATCCACCGGAATGGCACCCGCGTGTGCTAGCCGGGTGTTGGTGTGCTTTCCCAGTGACACCAAACAGACCACGATGCCCCATGTGTGCTGGGAAAATGAAGAAAAACGGCACCACCTCCAAAGGCACAACCAGATGGCGGTGCAAAAACCCCGACTGCGGATCCTCCACCACACGCCGCCGCACAGACCACACCCGGGCCCGGGATTTCACAGCGTTCCACTCCTACGTCACCGGCACCGCCCCATTGACTGAGGTAGCCAAGCGAGCGGGAGTTAGCAGGTGGACCTTAGACCGCCGGTTTGAATCGTTTTGGCTCATCGACGCCCCCAACACCCCGGACCCCAACCGGGTCTACGACCAGATCTTCATCGACGGCACCTACACCGACGCCGGCTGCCTGCTCGTTGCCGCAAGCTGCGACCACGTCATCGCCTGGCACTGGACCAAACGCGAATCAGCCCACGCCTACACACAACTCCTCAGCCGCATCGCCGAACCATTGTGCGTCGTCCTCGACGGCGGCCAAGGCGCCTTATCCGCCATCAAAACCTGCTGGCCCAACACTCGGATCCAACGCTGCCTCGTGCACGCCCAACGCGTCATCCGCCGCTACACCACATCCAGACCCCGCACTGATGCCGGCAAAGCCATCTACGCCCTAGCTTTGAAACTGACTGAAGTGTCCTGGGTTTAGTTCCGATCGTTTCTAGAGGAGGATTGGATCATGCCTAGGAAGTTCAGTGACGAGTTCA
>NZ_JAGPYZ010000022.1:0-986 GCF_024454055.1 Corynebacterium sp. CCUG 70398 | reverse complement strand
AGGACCGCATTTGACTAGTCCATGTGCCACACGCTTGCACCACAATCCACTTAAGTGGCGTAGCTACCTGACTGCGTCACCCCATCACTGAACTACAACGGATCAGGCCCCACGCATCACACCCACCCGCAAACCAAAGGAATGCATGGCGGGTGGTCAGGGTGGTTAGTATCACCGCTTCGCACTTGGGCGCGTATGCACGGGTACGGGAATATCAACCCGTTGACCATCGACTACGCCTGTCGGCCTCGCCTTAGGACCCGACTCACCCTGGGAAGACGAACTTGACCCAGGAACCCTTAGTCATCCGGCGGATACGATTCTCACGCATCATTCGTTACTCATGCCTGCATTCTCACTCGCACACAGTCCACGCCCCCTTCCGGTAACGCTTCACCCCATGCACGACGCTCCCCTACCCATATAAAAATATGCCGCGGCTTCGGCGGTGTACTTGAGCCCCACTGAATTGTCGGCGCGCAACCACTCGACCAGTGAGCTATTACGCACTCTTTCAAGGGTGGCTGCTTCTAAGCCAACCTCCTGGCTGTCTTCGCGATTACACATCCTTTTCCACTTAGTACACCCTTAGGGGCCTTAACCGGCGATCTGGGCTGTTTCCCTCTCGACTATGAAGCTTATCCCCCACAGTCTCACTGCCGCGCACCAATGTAAACCGGCATTCGGAGTTTGGCTGACATTGCTAAGATGATAGTCCCGCTCAACCAACCAGTAGCTCTACCTCCGGCACACCTACGCGACGCTGCACCTAAATGCATTTCGGGGAGAACCAGCTATCACGGAGTTTGATTGGCCTTTCACCCCTACCCACAACTCATCCCCGCAGTTTTCAACCTACGTGGGTTCGCGCCTCCACAACCTCTTACAGCTGCTTCACACTGGCCATGGGTAGATCACCCCGCTTCGGGTCCAGGACATGCCACTTAAAACACACAATTAGCATTCGCTTTCGCTACGACTACCCC
>NZ_JAGPYZ010000021.1:0-1125 GCF_024454055.1 Corynebacterium sp. CCUG 70398 | reverse complement strand
CACCGCCTGCACGAGTCATTGGGATACATCACCCCACAAGAGATGGAAGACGCCTACTATCAACAATCACACGCCCACCCGTTGGGCGTTCAATAAGCGGAACGAAAACCAGGACGCTTCATTTCTTGGATGCGATGGTTCATCTGCCGAGTTAGATATCGTCGCCCTTGTATGCCCAACCGGCCCAAATGCTACGTCATCCCTGAAAGCCTAAGGAGCCCAGTATTTCAGTGTAAAAGTTGCACCGGAGCAGAATCATCTGTCGCAAACAGTTGGCGCACGAGAATCGCTACAGGCCTTCTTGAAACTGGCTAGAACCACTAAGCGAATCTGCGTCAGCAAAACCCGTTCAAATGCAGCCAAAGTTTTCGCTATTCCTGAGCCTACACCTTTCTCTCGTATCCACTGACGAACCCACGGCAGTATTGCTAGCTTTAGCAGTAAAGACGTTCCGGTTGATGATCGATTGTTCTATTGCTTGCGCTTGTATTTACTTATTACGGTCTCGGCGACAAAATCATCCCACAAAGTAACCGCCCAGCTACGGGCCGCGAATCCACCGTAACCATTGTGATGGTCGTTCACCTGCTGGTGTGATTCACCCTTCTCGGTAACTTGCCAAGCCCCCGGGCTTCCCTCTTGAAAACCCAATTCGGCCAAGATTTTATTGACTTCCATGGCCGTCTTCCCAATTTGACGACCAATCCTTTGCGCAGACCACATATAAATATCCTTTCCAATTAAGGCGGGCTTTAAACACGGCTACCGGTAACGCTGAACGCTATTGGCATTGGTTGGGATCGTAACTTCTCTTCACATATTTGAGCGCGACGCGGGAGACCTTCAATGAAAATCACCCCTTTATGGGTATGAGAAGATCATCAGCTTCTGTGCCGTCGGAAGTGCGGGATGGTTGCGTTGGGCCTGCTTTCACTCATCCCCTAACCGGGGTGAAGCGAACCTGCATTGCACAAGGGTTTTCCGGGCTGCCGCTGCCTGAGGTGTAGATGGAAAAGCACCCTGGGCACGGTGTGTGTCCAGGGTGCTGTGTGTATTGAGTTGTTTTTGTTGTTGTTGGTCGGCGGTAACTTACTCTCCCACACCCTCCCGGGTGCAGTACCATCA
>NZ_JAGPYZ010000020.1:0-1446 GCF_024454055.1 Corynebacterium sp. CCUG 70398 | reverse complement strand
GGGGATGCGGACGGAATCTTGGAGGATTCCATCATGAACCGCTCATACACCAAGGAGCAGCGACGCAGAGCTCTGCAGGTTTACAAGCGCACTCAATCGGTGACCAAGACCGTCCGTGAACTTGGTTATCCAGGGCGATGGACGCTGTACAAATGGTTGCGTGAACCCGCCAAACCTGGTCGACCCCGCAAACAGTCAAAAACATTGACCCGCTACCCGTTTGAGGTCAAGCTTCGTGCTGTTGAGCTCTTCAACGCTGGTTGGAGGCCAGCTGACATCGCTGTGGAATGCGAGCTGCGCTCAAAGATGAGTGTCTATTCTTGGGCACAACGCCACCGTGAAGAGGGAAAATGGGGTTTGATGTCGAAAAGAGAACGCAAAGAGCACACTCGCATGCCCACCCGAGCAGCATTCGAGAAATCATTAGCCGATGATCCTGCAGAACTGAAAAAGCAAATGGCTCAACTGCTCGTTGACAAGGCTGTTTTGGAAAAGGAGCTGGAACTTGTAAAAAAAGACGTCAGCGTCATCCCGGGTCAGCTCAGCAATAAGCACAAGGCTGAAGTGGTTGACGCGTTACGCGGCGAGTTTCCGTTATCTATGCTGCTTGCTGCTATTGATCTTGCGGCATCAAGCTTCTACTACCAACTCCAACAGCGATTTGCTCCGGATAAGCACGCGCGTATCCGCGAATTGCTTCATGAGATTAGTTCTGAGTCGAATAACACCTACGGCTATCGCCGACTTTGGTGGGAACTGCGCCATCGCGGGATCGTTATCAGTGAGAAGGTCGTCCGCCGTCTCATGCACGAAGAGGGAATTCGTCCCTGGTTCCCGAAACGAAAGTGGCGTTACTCCAGCTATCAAGGGGAAATTTCTCCCGCACCACCTAACCTGGTGAACCGCAATTTTCATGCTGAGCATCCAAATCGGTTGTGGCTGACTGACATCAGTGTTTTCGCTACTAACCAAGGTCGCGTGTACCTGTCTGCCATCATCGACTGTTTTGACGGGAAGGTCGTGGCAGCAAAAACAAGTGTTCATCCCACCATGGAGTTAGCAGAAGAAACTTTGTACGCAGCAATCGCAACCGAAAAGCCGGCAATGGATGGCTCCTTGGTGATTCACTCAGACCGCGGAGCACATTATCGAGGCAGCAGCTGGCGAAGTATGACCGAGAAGTTCGGAATACTTCGCTCGATGTCGAAGAAAGGTTGTAGCCCCGACAATGCAGCATGCGAGGGGTTCTTCGGCCGAATGAAAAACGAAATGTACTACGGCAGAACCTGGCAGAACCCCCAAGAGCTCAAAGAAGCAATCGCGACATACATTGAGTTCTACAACGATCACCGAATCAAGATCAGCCTCGATGGTTTGAGCATTGCCGAATACCGAAAAGTCAATGTAGCGTGAGATTGAAACTGTCCAAAAAACGTCCGCATCCTC